>NZ_JBNGCB010000002.1:0-12008 GCF_050433025.1 Streptomyces auratus
CGGTGACGCCGAAGCGCTGCCCACCTCGGTCCTGCTCGACCGGCTCAAGGACGACCCCGAGGCACCGTGGGCGACCTACTCCAACCCGCTGCAAGGTCTGACCGCGATGAAACTCGGTTTCCTGCTGCGCGACTTCGACATCCGATCCGACACGATCCGGTTCGACACCGGACAAGCCAAGGGCTACCAGCGTGCCGCGTTCGCCGACGCCTGGGCCCGCTACTGCGCACCCGCCCCAACCTGCCTCATCTGCCGCCAACCTCTCGCGATCGACGACGGCACCCGCACACACCCGACCTGCGACCCGGAGGCCCGTCGATGACCACCCACCCCACCCGACCGGCGACACGTCGAGGGCCCCAAGCCGTACCAGCCGTACCAGCCGTACCAAGACCCTGTTTTCCGAGGTCAGGCCACGATTCCGAGTGGTACGGCTTGGGAAATCGAGCCGTACCAAAGCCGTACCAGAAATCCCAAGCCGTACCAGCCGTACCAAAGCCGTACCACCCAAAATCCGCACCTGACCAGCCGAAACACGCCGTTGGTACGGCTGGTACGGCTGGTACGGCTCACCCCACCTCAACCCACAACACGAGCGCCAAGGAGGCCCACTGATGAGCAAGATCAGCCGCCGCGATCACCTGGCCGTCGCGGGATCAGCCAACGACCCGAACGATGTGCTGCCGATCCTCTGGACATCGCGCGAGGTCGCCGAAGCGCTCAAGGTGACGCCGTCGACGCTCTGCCGCTGGCGGGCAACCGGCAAGGGACCTCGCGTCTACTGGCTCTCTCCTGACTCGCCCCGCTATCGCCGTAGCGACGTGCTCGCCTGGCTTGAGGAGGTGGCCGCGTGAACGTCCGGAAGATGACGAACGGTCGCTGGCAAGCGCGACTGAAGCAAGGTCGGGTCGACATCGGCACAAAGATGTTCGACACCCGCCGCGAGGCTGTCGACTGGCTCACCCGCGAGCGTGCCGCGCTCGCGGGTGGGTTCGACCGCCGCGCCGGACAGATCACCGTCCGCAAGGCCTTGCCGATGTGGCTCGATGAGCGCAAGGCGACCGTCGCCCCCAAGACGTACACCGCAGATGCCGCGCTCCCGCGCCTAACACCGCCCGCGCTGTCAGCCCTGCAGATCGGCAGTGTGACCGAACGCGAGGTCTCCCGCGCGCTGGTCGCGCTCCGCCGCCGAGGCCTCGCCGAGAAGTCGGTCAAGCGCTACCGGGCGTCACTGTCTTCGTTCTTCGCATGGGCAGTCCGAGAACGCATGGTCCAGCACAACCCCGTCACACCAACCCGAGTACCCAAAGCAAGTGAGGTAGCCACCGAGATGCACCCCTTCAGCGAGACCGAGCTAGAGACCTTCGTCCTCGATGCCGCCCACCTCGCATCGAGGGACTCCGTCAGTCTGATTCGAGCAGCAGAGCGAACACGCGACCTCGCCCGACTCTCGGACATCCTGCTGGTCGCGGGATGGACCGGGCTCCGCTGGTCGGAGCTGCGTGAGGTTCGAGTGAGCGACGTCGTATTCGACCCCATGCCGGGCATCTACGTTCGACGCGCAGCACCCGAGGGAGGCGAAGCCAAGACAACCAAGTCCGGGAAGTCCCGATTCGTGCCGCTCGCGGACCGCATCCTCCCGACCGTCAAAGACCTGATCGCCGGACGCACCACCCGCGATCTGGTGTTCGTCACCGCCACTGGTCACCGGTTGCACGCGAGCGCCGTCAAGCGGGCCGTCGACTGGGAGCTGATCTCGCACGGCCGCAGAATTCACGATCTGCGCCACACGGCCGCCTGCCTGTGGCTGGCGAAGGGCGTGCCCGCGACCACGGTTCAGGCATGGATGGGGCATGCCTCAATCGCGACGACAAACATCTATCTGCACCACCTCGGGACCGTCGCAGATGAGGCCGGATTGGCCCGCCTGAACGGCTCGGGGGGAATCCGGGGGGAATCCGCCGAATAACGGCAGCACAAACAAGCAAGAACCCCGCCTGACTCTCTGCGTTTCCGCAGGTCAGGCGGGGTTCTTCTTTGGTGGAGCTGAGGGGATTCGAACCCCTGGCCTTCTCATTGCGAAGGTTTGGAGACCCAGAACTATGGGTTGAGAACACCTGGCAGGCGTTGCATGTATTGCATGTCGTTTCACCCTCGGGGGGAATCGGGGGGGAATGAATCGGCGAGCGTGCAGGCCTTCCGAACATGTGCGTCAATACGTCGCGCTGCATCACGCGGCTCGACCATGGATGTATCGAACCTGAGGTCTGCCTCTCCCAGTTCGGGCGTCGCCCGCCATGCCTCCAGACGCTCTGCAACGTCCGCACTCCCCCGCTGCCGCAACCGATCGACTGCGACATCCTCCGGACACCAGAGAGAAACGACAACCCAACGCGCTCCACTGACCGCCGTGGCTACCGCGTCGACCGCCTCGACCTGTCCTAGGTGGAGGACCGGCACCCCATGGCCGAGCGCGTCGATCAGGCCAGGCCTGTCAACCGCATAGGTCGCACCGTAGCGGCTGTTCTCCCACACGACGCCGCCGCGCTCCCGTAGTTCTTGGAGCGCGGCGCTGGTCGTAATTCGGTAGCCCTCTCGGCGACCCTCGCCGACCTTGATTCGCGCGAAGTGGACGTAGTCATCCGACAGCGCTCGAAGGGCAGCGTCGACGGTGTCCTTCCCAGCGGCCGGCGGACCGTAGAGGATCACCCCGCGAGTCATTTCGCGGGCACCTCGGCGAGCGTTGCTATCAGTCGCGCCGCCTGATCCTTAAGAGGCTCCGCAGATGTCGAATTGTCGATGACGTGATGGTCCACGACTGGACGGAACGTGAGGTCAATCGCCTCCATGTACGCGTCCCAGGTGGCCAGCTTGTGCGCGTCACGAGCTGCACCCCGACGACGTACATAGGTCAGCATCGTGTCCGCGTCACAGGTGACCCACACGACGGTCATGGGTAATCCGTCGTCCGCAAACTGCGCCTGCTGGCGCGCGAGCCACGACGCGTCCTTGAACTCACGCAAGAAGGGAGCCGTGACGACGGCACCAGCGCCGCATGCCGTGTTTTCGTGCGCCGTCGACATCAGCGCCTCATACTCACGCGGCCGGACCTTTGACAAATAGGTCTCCGACTCCCGATCGCTCGACTCAGCCCCCAACGCCTCAAGAGCCACCTCGACAACTGGGCGGGTGATGGTGTCCTTGTCGATGATCATCCAGCCCGTCAGCCGGGTGAGGATGCGCCCGAGCTCGGTCTTGCCGCTACCCGCGTAGCCGCCGATCAGCAGAGCCCGGGGAGCCGCCTCGCTCACCTTGGGCGTGAGGTGCGCAGATCGCACGATCCGGCGCGAACGCGACTGGTTCTCCACCAGCCCCATCTCTGCGAGTGCCTTCATCGCCTCATTGACCGTCCAGACGCTCGCACCCGTCTGCTCGGCGAGCGTTCGGGTCGACGGCATGACCTCGCCGTCACGTAGGACCCCCGCCTCGATCTGGTTCTGAATGTCGCGTGCGATCCGCTGCTGCTTCGCACCCGCCAGTGCGTCGATTGGCCCGTCTGTCATGCGTCTCCCTAGTTCGACCTTCGCCATTCAGTGTGCTCGTTCTGACCTAACAGTTTCGCTGACAACTGTCGCACGACCCCAGCCCGAGCGGAAATTTCTCGCAGAAACTTCTACCTAACAGTTGACATGGTGAGCCATTCCGTTGTTAGGTAGAACACAGGCAGCCACCCGGCTGCCAGGCCACGGAAAGGGCATGAAGATGATCACGACCACCGCCACCATCACCGCCAACCAGGGCAAGACCCTCGACGCGATGTACGCCGCCTGGCAGACCCGCAAGGACACCGCCGACACGGTCAACCGTGGCCAGATCGCCACCCGGAAGCACCACCACCGCGTCATCACGGGTCTCGCTGAGCGCGGCCTCATCCGCTGCGTCCGGTCCTTCCCGTCCGGCGATGCCTTGTTCGCCCTTACCGAAGCCGGTCGTCAGGTTGCCCGCTCCCGAAAGTACGGAGCCTGACCCACGATCCCCGGGCCCGGGGTGAGCCCCAGAGGCAGCCCCGGCCCGGCCACCAAGCAACACCCGCTCATCACCCGGAAGGAACCACCCCGATGCACACCGACCACTTCGCGAACACACGAGACGAGCCGACCGGAGATGACCTGGCCGCGATTGAAGCCGAGTGGCCGCAGATCGCTGCTGAGGTCGATCTGGTCGAGGCCGAGTGCCGTCTGCTCGCTGACCCGGCCGACGCGCTCGCCAAGCGGGCCCACCGCCGGGCGATGACGGCACTGCTGCACCTGCTGGTCCAGCAGGCCAACCACGACGCGGCGATCTCGGCCGCGCCTGTCTACACGATCACCGACCCTCGCCCGGCCGTCCCGGCCGAGGCCGCCTGAAAGGCATATCTAGTCATGGTTACCGCACCTTTGTTCATCATCTTCCTGATCGTCGCTGTCTTCATGGTCCGCTGGGGCGGCACCCACCCGGGTGTCCTCGCCTTCGGTGCGGTCCTCGGTCTCTCGTTGGCCTCGACCACGATCGGCGCGCCGATCCTGGACGGGATCGAGACGGCGATGACGTCGGCTCTCTCGGCCGCCTCGAACATCGCCGGGGGTGCCCGATGAGTACCGCGAAGTCGTGGGATCTGACCTGGGCCGCAAACATCCTGGAGTGTGTCCCGAACGTGGACGTGCACGGCTTCAAGGTGAGCGCGGGGACGGACGTTCGTCTCGCTCATGGGGCCCCGGAGCGTCGACCCGCTGTGCTGCTGGAGATCGAGCCCGCTGGGCTTGTCGCGGCACAGCTGATCGCCGATGCGCTCTACCTGAGCGAGGATGCCCGGGCCTACGTCGCTGACGCGATCGGGCTGCTGATTCGTCACGACTGGTCCGGTCGGGTCCCTGCTGGCAGTGGCGAGACCACGGTGTTCGTGAAGATGTCGACCACCGAGCGCGTGTGGACCGTCTCGGAGGCCGCAGCATGAGCACCCCTGAGAACCTGGCGAAGATCCCGACATCCAAGCCCGAGATCGCGGCCGCTCTGCGCCGCTGGGCGAAGGGCTCCCTTCCCGACGAGGCTGCGGTCGAGCTGCTGGTCCGTGCCTGGGGCGGTCGCCTGCTGAACGGGTCGTGGGTCCGGGTCGAGCCCGGCGCTGCCTGGATCGACGCCGACCGCGCGGACGGTGGCTACCTCTCCGGGGGTGAGCGTCGCCTGCTGGACATCGCGCTGTCCCTGGCCTCCTACGACCGCACGGTCTGCCTCAACGAGGTCCTGCCCGGCTTGGACCGCACCGCGTTGCGGCTGGTGATCGCCGCGACCGCGCGTGCAGCTGGCGCCTCCTACCCCTGGCCTGACAACACCACCACCGAGAGGTAAAGGAACTAGTCATGAAGATCAACAAGGCAGCCGCCCGGGCCGACTTCAAGAAACAGGCTGCGAAGTTCCGCCGCGAGGCTGAGATGGCCGAGAAGGGAGCCGCGCGCTTCCGTGAGCAGGGCAAGCCTGCCGCCGCGAAGACCTGCGAAGACCTGGCCAAGGTCTACCTCAAGCAGGCCGACATGGCCGAGAACTACAAGTTCCCCAAGTGGGTGAAGTGACGCCATGGCTGTCGAGTACACCGGCCTGTTCGGCCACGGCACCGTCAAGGACACCGCACGCCACGTCGCCCGGACCCACCGCGCGAAGGTCGCGAAGAAGCTGCCCGGCTCCAAGGACCCGCACGCGGGCAAGAAGGCCAAGGTCGGCAAAGCGTCCGACCCGTACCGGAACAAGAAGCCGGTCAAGCGCACCAACCCAGTGGCGAAGGGCTGGTTCTGATGCCCAAGCGCCCCAAGGTCACCGTCATCAGGTCGGGGCCCAACACCCCCGACATCGTCGTCGACCCGTCCGCGAGGACGCCGTATGTCCAGGTCGGCGTCCACACCATCACCCCCGCCGCCGCCCGGACCCTGGCCAAAAACCTGACCAAGGCCGCTGGCCTTGCTGAGAAGGGAGCCTGATCATGACCACCACACCGAACCAAGAGGCCCACGGGATCGGGGTCTACGACCTCGACGCGGCTCGCCGCGCCCGTGAGGCCGCTCCTGAAGCCTCTGAGAGCACCAACGCTGCCCCGGCCATCGCCGAGAACGTCTCTGAGCGCGCTCAGGCCGCTCACGACAACACCGACGCCGCCGCCGAGGACGACACGGAGACGACTCCGGAGATCGTTGACGGTCAGGTCCTCGCCGTTCGCGACGACCGGTCCGGCACGGTCAAGGCTGCCCCGCGCCGGGAGATCCTGCCCGCCTGGGCCAAGGACCGCGAGTCGGCGAAGTCGGCGGCTGCGTGGGCGGTGAAGCACTACGGCCACACCACGACCTATCACGGGGTGCGTCTGCCGACGTACTACGCGAAGTTGGCCGCCCGGTCCCCGCTCGGCCTGGGCCGTGTCATGGCTATGTGCTGGGGCTGGATCTTCGACGCCGAGGACAAAGAGAACCGGATGACCGTACGCGGCAACACCCTCGACGCCGGGGCCTATCTCCGGCTGAGGGAGGACCACCGCCGCCAGATCAAAGCGCGCGTCTTCCTTGCGGTCCTGATGCTCCTGACCGTGGCCGGCATCGCCGCCTACGTCGTGTACGGGATCGACTCCCTGATGGTCCAGCTCGGTCTCGGCTTGGCCGCTCTGGCTGGTCTCGGCCTGCTCGGTCGCAACCCGGACAAGCCGATCACCGGCCGTGCCGTGGACACGGCCAAGGAGCCGCGGCTTACCTCGGACCTGATCCTCAACGCGCTCGGTTCGCTGGGTCTGGCGCGGCTGAACCAGGCCATGGCTAAGGAGGGTGCGAAGGCGATCGCGTTCGTCTCGCCGATCATGCGTGACGGTGCTGGGTTCCGTGCCGAACTCGACCTCCCGCCCGGGGTGACTGCCTCGGAGGTGATCGAGCAGCGCGACCGTCTCGCTTCGGGTCTGCGTCGCTCCCTGGGGAAGGTGTGGCCCGAGACCGACCCCGAGGTCCACGTCGGCCGCCTGGTCCTCTACGTCGCCGACAAGTCCCTGGCCCAGTCCAAGCCCGCGCCCTGGCCGCTGGCCACCTCCGGGAAGGTCAACGTGTTCGAGCCGATCCCGATCGGTGTCGACCAGCGTGGCCGCCCCGTGGTCGTGACCCTGATGTTCGCGACCGGTCTTATCGGTGCCCTGCCGCGCATGGGTAAGACGTTCACCCTGCGCCTGCTCTGCCTCGCTGCCGCGCTGGACCCGCGCGTCGAGCTGCACACCTACAACCTCAAGGGCGGATCCGACCTCGGGATGCTCGATGACGTCGCCCACGCCAACCGGTCCGGGGACGACCCCGAAGACATCGACTACCTCGTCCGCGACCTGCGGGAAGGGGCGATCGAGATGCGCCGCCGCTACAAGGCCATCAAGACCCTGCCCCGGGAGGTGTGCCCCGAGTCCAAGGTCACCGACGCTCTCGCCTCGGAGAAGTCCCTCAAACTGCACCCGATCTTCTGGGCCTTTGACGAGACACAGAAGATGTTCGAGCACCCCACCCACGGGGCCGAGATCGCCGAGATCGTCACCGACCTGGTCAAGCGCGGACCCGCGGTCGGGATCATGGTCTGGCTGGCCACCCAGCGCCCCGACGCCAAGTCCATCCCGACCGGCATCTCCGCGAACGCGGTCCTGCGGCTGTGCCTCAAGGTCATGGGACAGGTCGAGAACGACATGGTCCTGGGGACCTCGATGTACAAGTCCGGCATCCGCGCGACCACCTTCGGTCGTAAAGACCTCGGTATCGCCTACCTCGTCGGTGAGGGTGACGACCCGGTCATCGTCCGGTCCTCCTTCGTGGACGCGCCCGCCGCCGAGGTCATCTGTGCCCGTGCCCGTGCTGCGCGGTTGGCCGCTGGCCGCCTGACCGGAATGGCGGCCGGGGAGATCCTGCCCGACGACGACACCGGATCCATCCTGGACCACCTCCTCGCGGTCTGGCCCGAGCACGACCCGGAGTGGAGCAACGGGAAGGTCTGGTGCGACGAACTCGCCGCCCGCCTCGCCGAGCACAACGGGTCGCTCTATGGCGGGTGGACCGGGGAGCAGGTCACCGCTGCCGTCAAACCCCACGGGATCCGCACCGTCCAGGTCAAGAAGGTCATCGACGGCAAGCAGACCAACAAACGCGGTCTGGTCCGCCGCGACCTGACCGACACACTCGGCCACACCGACACCGACGACCCCGACAACCCGATCGGAGGTGTCCTTGCACCCGTCTGAACCCCGGAATCGGTAGCCGTAGCGGCTGCTACCCGTAGCACCCCTGCTACTACCGAAACTGCTACCTGACCAGCGACGTAGCGGAGTAGCCCTCCACTTCGCGCACCCGTTCGAACCCTGGATCCGGGCCGATCCGACCCCTCCTCCCGCCCGCTACCGCTACCCACCTCGCCCAACACCTCCACCCGGTAGCGGAGAAACCCTCCAGAAACGTCTCGCTGGCCCAAGTCCCTACCTCACCCATGCCCGAAACAGTCCGAAACAGGAGAACTCACCGCCATGAACGCGCACACCACCACCACCAAGAAACGGCCCTCTGGCCTCGCTGGTGTCGGCTACGGAATGACCTTCGTTGGCTTCGTCCAGGTCGCTGTGACCATCGCGCCGCAGGTCGCCGCGATGATCCCCGCCGCAGGTTCTGCCGCGCCCGCTGTCGGTGTAGCCGTCGCTCTCGCCGCTGATGTGGTGTGGGCTGCGCTGGGTCACACCACGATCGGTGCCTACAAGTCCGGACAGCGAGCCGCCGCCTACGGCTTCGGTGCCGCCACGGCGGTTGCTGTGGCCGCCTCGACGGTCCTGCTCGCTGCTGTCGGGCACATGGGCCCTTGGTCGGCGATTCCGGCGCTGGCTGCGCTGCTGCTGGTCGCTGACGGGATCCGCGACCAGGTCACCGTCTCCCCGGAGACTGCCGCGATCATCCGGTCCCGCACGGCAGAGATCCGCGACCAGCGAGCCCTGGCCGTGATCGAGGCTCGTCACGCCGCCCACATGGAGACCATCACCGGCTACGGCGAGTCGGCGCGGCTGGCCGCACGTACCCGTGCTCTGGCCGAGATCAAGGTGACCGTCGAGCGCGCCGAGAACCGCGCCGCGTCCCGGCTGACCAGGTCCGCCGAGAAGCACGCGGCCGGGGCGATCGCCTACGGCAAGCTGATCGGCCGTCAGGCGACCCTCACCCCTGACACAACCCCTGACACCAGGGCTGACACCGCGGGTGACACCGACCCTGACAACCACCCTCACGAGATCACTGCTCCCGGCTCCGCTGTCACCCCGGCTGTCAGTGTCGCGCCGACCCTGACTGTCATCCCTGACACCCACGACGACGCGCACCACAACGAGGACCACATCGACCAGTGCGCCATCTGCGATGAGCCGCTGAACGACGAGGACGGCGACCAGGTCCACGCCGCGTGCGCTGCGGTCGAGCTGCGCGCGTACGGGCTGCCCGTGCCCGAGGTCGCCGGGCTGCTCGACGTCTCCGACCGGACCGTCTACCGCTGGACCAATAGCAGGGCTGCGGGTGCCTGATGAGCCGCCCTCCCCGCCGTCCGCGCCGCCGCTATGTGCAGCGTCGCCGCCACTGGTGGCGCGACCTGATCACCAGCGAGTTTCACAACGCCTCGCACGCCTGGTTCCTCGCCGCTGAGGCCGAATCCCTGGGCTATCCGACCGAACTCGCCGAGTACGCCGCCGAGCACCCGCGACCGACCTTGAAGGGCTTCATGGTCGCCCTCGCCCGACCCGACCGCCACGAACCAGACCAGCACCACGACCAGCACGAATCCGAGGAAGGACAGATCGATGATGCAGCAGCAGCCTGACACCCTGACCGACAGCCTCACGACCGCTCTGGACTACGCCGCCCGTGGCTGGCGAGTCTTCCCCCTGCTGCCCGGCTCCAAGCGGCCCGCTACGCCGAACCACCGTGCCACCGACTGCGATGGCACCGCCCCGGGGTGCCGCACCACTCACGCCGGGTGGGAGCAACGCGCCACCATCCGCGCCGACAAGATCACCAAAGCATGGTCCAGCAACCCCGCCTACGGAGTCGGGATCGCCTGTGGGCCCTCCCGCCTGGTCGTGGTCGACCTCGACACCCACAAGCCCGGAACCGAGATCCCCGAACCGTGGAAGTCGTTCGAGATCACCACTGGCGCCGACGTGCTCGACCACCTCGCCGGAGTCCACGGCGGCACCATCACCCCGACCTACACCGTGCGCACCGTCTCCGGAGGAACCCACCTCTACTACGCTGCGCCGGCCGATGTGGCCTACGGCAACACAGCCGGAAAGATCGGCTGGTTGATCGACACCCGCGCCCACGGCGGATACGTCGCCGCACCGCCAACCAGCATCGGAGCTAGCGCGTACGACATCATCGACGACCGCCCGGCCGCACCGCTCCCGATGTTCCTGCTCGACCTCCTCACCCACGACCGCCGACCCGCCACCCGCACGTCACAGAACCGCTCTCAGGACGGTTCTAGGACACAGGCCCGACCACTACAGCCGATCGGGTCCGGCGAGCCACTGCGCGACCCGGACGCGTACGTAAACCGCGTCTTCGACATCGCGATCAACGGCGACCACGCAAACGGCGTCGCGGGTCTGCTGGACGCGACCAAGGGCGGCCGAAACGCCGCGCTCTTCGTCGCGGCCGCCACAGTCGGAAAGTTGGTTGCACGCGACCTGATCACCGAACACTCCGCGCTCGACCGGCTGTTGGTCGCTGCCGCTGGGCACATCGCCGCTCGCGCCTACACCGCCTACGAGGCCGAGAACACGATCCTGTCCGGCTTCCGCCGCGCCGCGACCCGGAGCGCCGCATGACCCACGCCTTCGACCAACGAGACGACCAGACAACGCCCAACTCGGAACCCAACCCGGAGGAACAACCCATGGCCGACGACACCACCACCGCCGAGAACGTCACGGTCAGCCCGGGTGAGGAAAGGCTCACCCCGGCCGACTTCGCGCCCAACGCGGGAGAGCTGCTGCTCAACGAGGTTCGCGATGCGATCGGGAAGTACGTCATCCTCCCCGATGCTCACGCCATGACCGGGGTCGTTCTCTGGATCGCCGCCACCCACGCCGTACCCGTGTGGGCCCACGCGCCCCGCCTGGTGATCCGTGCCCCGGAGAAACGATGCGGCAAGTCGCGGCTGCTCGACCTGGCCGAGGCGACCTGCCATGACCCGCTGCTCACCGTCAACGCCTCACCCAGCGCCGTTTACCGCTCCATCGGGATGAAGACGAAGAACCCGCCCACGATCCTGCTCGACGAGGCCGACACCATCTTCGGACCCAAGGCAGGCGAGAACGAAGACCTACGCGGCCTGCTCAACGCCGGACACCAGCGCAACCGGCCCGCGCTGCGCTACAACGCCGCTAACTCGAGCGTCGAGCGCATCCAGACATTCGCCATGGCCGCCCTCGCTGGGATCGGTGCGATGCCGGACACCATCGAGGACCGCGCCGTCGTTATCCGGATGCGTCGTCGCGCGCCTGGTGAGTCCGTCGCGCCGTACCGGACTCGCCGTGATGGTCCAGCGCTGGACAACCTCCGAAAGCGGCTGAACCAGTGGGTGGTCGCGCATCATGACCACCTCGGCACCGCCACCCCGGACATGCCGGTCGAGGACCGCGCCGCCGACACCTGGGAACCTCTGCTCGCGATCGCCGACCTTGCCGGAGGCGACTGGCCCGAGATCGGCCGCGAAGCCTGCGTCACCCTCACCGAGACCCGCGACGCCAACGCACAGACCACCCTGCAAACCCGACTGCTGACCGACTGCCGTACCGCGTTCGGTGACGCCGAAGCGCTGCCCACCTCGGTCCTGCTCGACCGGCTCAAGGACGACCCCGAGGCACCGTGGGCGACCTACTCCAACCCGCTGCAAGGTCTGACCGCGATGAAACT
The DNA here is from genome assembly GCF_050433025.1 of Streptomyces auratus. Taxonomy (NCBI): domain Bacteria; kingdom Bacillati; phylum Actinomycetota; class Actinomycetes; order Kitasatosporales; family Streptomycetaceae; genus Streptomyces; species Streptomyces auratus. Next base: position 11,976 of record NZ_JBNGCB010000002.1, read on the forward strand.
CGGTTTCCTGCTGCGCGACTTCGACATCCGATC